>NZ_CP162671.1:0-5700 GCF_020406815.2 Dickeya oryzae | reverse complement strand
GCCTGACGCCGGTTTTAGTCACTCTTCCCCCGGATTGGGACCGTGGTCCCAATCCATTGATTTTGTGCATGCACAAAATCCCCGTCATAGACCTTGCTCAAAACCCCATTCAATGTACAATTATTTGTACAAAGGAGGTTATTATGAGAACAGTAAGTTACAGCGAAGCCCGGCAGAACCTGTCCGACACCATGATCCAGACCGTAGAGGACAAGGCACCGGTGCTGATCACCCGTCAGAATGGGGAATCCTGCGTGCTGATGTCCCTTGATGAATACAATGCGCTGGAAGAAACCGCCTATCTGCTGCGTTCGCCAGCAAACGCCCGCCGACTGATGAATGCCATCGACAGCCTGAAAAGCGGCAAGGGTCAGAACAGGGATATCATTGAGTGAAACTCACATGGTCTGAGGAAGCCTGGGAAGACTACCTGTACTGGCAGGAAACCGATAAAAAGATGGTGAAGCGGGTGAATGAACTGATCAAGGATGCCAGCCGGACACCGTTTTCCGGCAAAGGCAAACCCGAACCGCTGAAACATAATCTCGCCGGTTTCTGGTCACGCCGCATCACCGCCGAGCACCGGCTGGTTTATGCCGTCGAGGACGATGCCTTACTGATTGCATCGTGCCGCTACCATTACTAAAAAAGCCCGCCAAGCGGGCTTTTTCGTTTCAGTTCTGAATGCCTTTAGGGATGTGATGGCCCGGCCAGCTCCTGATGAAAGGCGGCAAATAATGCATCAATTCGCTCCTGCAACAGGAATGACAACACCTCACGAACGGAAGGATGGGGTATTTCCAGCACGGCATAAATCAGCGCCCGGCACTGGTCTATCAGGTCTTCAAACTCGATATTGTGGTCATAACGGGGAAGTTCGTGGCATGTCGAATTACTGCACATGGTGGTTTGCTCCATCGAGAGTTAAAAACCACCACCCAAAGTGAGATTTTTGGGTGGTAGCCCAGACGGGGATCTCACTACCGGCTCGTTGGACTCCGGCCAGCCCGAAGGCTGCCCCGCCTGAGCCACCATAGAAGACAGGTGCGCAAAGGCAGACGGCACCAGAAAGCGATATACGCGGTGCCGACAACGAGTACGGGGTGAGATGCCCGATCACCGTTTAGCGGTGACTGCACGACTATAAAGTGGAACAGATGATTGTCAACGACAAGGATGAAAGGGCGTAAAGGCGCTACAACTCCATCGAGCGTCCCGGAGAGTGCCGCTGACGTGCCTGCTCCCGCTCCTTTTGAAGCTGAAGTGAATGCTCGTGCTGTCGGCGCTGTTCAGCAACATTCAGCCGCTCGATAACCGGCGCAGCTGCTCGCTCAAACTCTGCACCTGCCTGCTCAAGCTCGTGACGCGCTCGTTCAGTGCCGCGTTCTCCCGTTGCATAAGTCCACACATCGTCCGCCATTCCCCGAAGGCGCTCTCCCACTCGTCCAGCCTTTGCGAGTAGTCCTGCTGTAGCTGCTCTAAGGCGCTCAATAACTGTTTTTCCAGCTCGGTCATGCTCTACTCCCGTACCAGTTTCACGGCGTGCTGTTTCCCGTTGTCCGCTGTCCAGCCCGTTTCCGCTTTCATGCCCTTCGGCAGTACCAGAAACCGCCCGTTGCTGTCGCTCTGGTAGCTCACGCCCCACGTTTTCTCGTTCATCTTTGCCAGCGTGTCCGCCTGTTGGCTGAGGGCTTCCGTATTCTGGATGATTTTCTGCCCCTGCCACCACAGCACGCTCCCGCTCGTGGCGATGAGCAATACCGACACCATCGTGATGGTCAGCCATGTCCGCCCGACCATACGCAGCACGCCTGTCCGGTTCGACTGCATGGCCAGGGTCATACTCCTCTCGTGGTCGCGGATAGCGTCGCTGATTCTCTTCCCGCTTTCGTTCAATGCCTGTTTTACAGACGCTTCGTGCTCGCTGAATACGGTCTTCAGCATCTCGCCGGTACTCTGCTGCTGCGCTTTCGATTTCTGCTCTAAGTCCTTCGCCAGCGTTAAAAGACTGCTCATAAATGGCTCCCCTCAGTCGGATATTTCGCCCCCCGTCCGGGTCGGCAATGCTGATACTGCTTGTCGTGGTACGCACCACCTCAAAACCGGCCACTTCCAGCGCCTCCGTCACGTCCTGCCGCGTTTTCAGCGCCCCGGATGAAGCAAGGGCCAGCAGACCCCGTGTAATCGCTTCTGCGGCCTCCTGCTTCGTTTTGGGCAGGGCTGACGGCGTAACCAGTACCCGCCGGTTTTCCGGCGCGTTCGGGTCGTGCAGGCCCAGACTGCCGTTGACCACCGTCTGCCACGCATCGATGCGCGGCCGGTCGGCCCGGTCGTAATACGGCTGGAGGCGTTTCCCGGTCAGCAGTTCGGTAGTGGGAACGAGGAAATTCAGTTCCAGCCGCCCTTTGTCGGTGTGCTCCACCCACAGGATGCTGTACTGGTCTTTATCGAGTCCGGGCATCAGAACCTGCTCAAAGCTGGCCATCAGTTTTTCACGCTGTCCGGGCGGTAAATCGGCCTCCGCAAATGACAGCACCCCGGAGGTGTATTTCTTCGCATACGGCGAGGCGTCGATAAGCTCCCGGACTTCTTCCGGTTTCCCCTGAAGAACACTCGCCCCCTCGCGCTGCCGGTCTTTTCCCAGCAGATAATCCACCGGCCCGGAGCCGCCGCCACGCCCGCGCGCATGGAACTTAACAATCACCGTCAGACTCCTTTGCCAGTACCGCATGACGCAGCCTGTCCAGCCCGGCATCAATCGCCATCAGCGCCGCCACAATCTGTACCCGGTCATGGCCGGTGCCGCCTCCGGCGTTAACCTTCCGGGCTATCTGGTTCAGGTTATTACCCATACCGGCAAGCTGGCGTAACAGCGCCGGAGAGAGTGACGGCAGTTTGCCGGTGCGCGACGGTTTCTCATCAAGACACGTCTGCCGCATCCATGCGGCCAGTTGTTTGCCGTCACAGCGCTCCAGCAGTCGCCGGTGTTCCTCGTCACTGACCCACATGGTCAGCATCTTGTTGCGTTTCTCGGCCAAAAAGCCCTCCTGATAACCCCGGAGCGGACAGGAAATCTTTCCTGTTCGGTGCGGGGTTAGACAAGCCGCAGGCGCGTCAGTGTGTTTGGCGGGTTTCGGGGCGCAGCCCTGAACCAGTCACGGAGCGCTAGCGGAGTGTATACTGGCTTGATATGCAAGCATAAAGCAGGCTGACAGAAAAGGAGTTCTCTGAGGCAGGAGAAACAGGAGGCATCAGCGCGTTACGCGAGACATAACAGTACCGTGGCTCTTCCGCTTCCTCGCCTGTTCGCTCGCTACGCTCGGTCACAGGACTGCGGCGAGCGGTGGGGGTTAAAAAACAGGAGATATCGATACAAGGGGAAAAGAGCACAGCCCATAGCAGCACAAGCCAAGGCGCTTTTCCAAAGGCTCCGCCCTCCTGACAAGCATCACAAAAAATGACGCTCAAGCCAGAAGTGGCGAAACCCGACAGGACTTAAAGATCCCCACCGTTTCCGATGGGTCGCTCCCTCGTGCGCTCTCCTGTTCCCACCCTACAGTCTCCCCGCATCATTCCGCTGTCATGGCCGCGTTTTCTCATTCCACGCCGGATGCTGGGGTCTGGTTAGGTGGTTCGCTCCAAGCTGGGCTGTATGCACGAACTCCCCGTTCAGCCCGACCGCTGCGCCTGCTCCGGTAACTAGTCACATGATTCCAACCCGGACAGACACGACTTATCGCCACTGGCAACGGCCATTGGTAGCTGGTTTCACGGAGCGGGATTACATACATTTGTATGTAGTTCTTGAAGTAGGAGCCTGACTGCGGCTACACTGGAAGGACAGTATTTGGTATCTGTGCTCCGTTATTAGCCAGTTACCACGGTTCAGAAACTTGCCGGTTTACTGAACCTTCGAAAAACCACCTGCCAGGGTGGTTTTTTCTTTTAAATCCGATAATGCTCTGTCACACATAAAAGATCAAATAATACTTCCACGCACATCGGCAAAAAAAAGAAGCAAAAAACATACATAAAACGGATCTTTCACTTATTATCAATAGATTAAGAGCACTCTTAATTTAGATGTATAGTGACACACAAACAAAAAAAGTTAACTTATAAGTTAAATCATGCCTATTATACTGGAAGATGTGAAAATATCTGGCCATCCTGGTCCAGTGGAAATTTTTAAAGTGACGCCAAATTCATGGAAAGTGCTCAAATGTTTTTCCAGTACAACCCCAAAAGCAAATCTTCATGAAGACATCAAAAAGCTACAGCCTCCAGACAAGGCCAAAGCTAAAAATTTGTTCACTGTTCTAGGACAGAAGTGTGAACCCGGAAAGCCATTAAATGAAATGTACGACAAGAAAAGACTCCATTGCGCTTTAGAGTTTTCTTATAAAAACACAAAAGGCGAACATGTTATAGATCACGTATGGAGAATAAGGCAAGATGAATTAAGGTTATATTTCATATACTTACATGAAAAAACAATAGTTTTATTACACTTATGGTACAAGCGAGAAGACGATCTGAGTGATTCACAAGATAAGCACTTAGGAAAGCTTGCAGAAGCGATATTGTTACAAGTAGAGGAAGAAAATGATAAAAGAAAATCTTAATACAGAAATCACTGAAAACTCAGAATTTGATTTCTTTGACTTTTCTGATGTAGACCCTTTCTTTACTAAAAAAAATGCTGTGGCCAATGAGTTATTAGCATTAATTTCTCATGAAAATATTTCAAGAAGTCAACTTTGCGAAAAACTGAATTGGGCTCCAAGTAGACTATCGAAAGTATTATCTGGCGAGCAAAACATTACAGTAAAAACAATCACAGCCATATCTCTAGCCCTAGGTTATGACTTTTCCATTTACTTTCATAAAATATATAAAAAAGAAATGGTTCAGCCATGGGAAAAATCATCTTACATATCTAATATTTTGCAAATCAACACAATAAGCGAAATAAAAAAACACAAACTAACCGTACATATCCAAAGCAAAGAAGATGTCATGATGGATTTATTAAATGGTCGAGGGAAAGAAAGTTATATATCTGTGTCATTAAACGAAAAGGCAATCAAAAACAAAGAGATAGAAAAAAACAAAACCAATGAAAACACATTAATATTTAGTGGGCTACCCAGCCTAAAAACGTTTAACGTAACACCAAAAATGGTAAATAGTCATGGCTAAGAAAAAAGGTTCCATCGTATACAGCGAAAATCACAAGACGGTTTACTGTGATCACTTGATCAGGTTTGGATTTGGACCGGTGGTATCAAAGCTAGACTTCGGAACAATTAATGACATAGAGATTGGAGACGAACACGCATCTATTCAGACAACCATAATAATACCAACGACTAACTTAATGGATGTAATACCACTATTAAATGAGCAGTCAAAAAAACCAGAAACAAAAAGAGAAATAATTTCTAAGCTTAATGAAATTATTTCTAACTTAGAAGAAGAAAAGTAAATCGACTAATTTATGAGTAAAATGTAAAAATATTTACCATAACACCTGTTCCACGCACCGCCCCCGACGCCCTCCGCGTAGTTTGGGGGCCAAACCGCTAAAAACCAGCCTGTTCTCCCCCGCAAACGGCCCGCGAGCGCCCGGATAATTTTTCCGCCACTGCATGATTATGCACGGTACGGACGAGAGGCCGGTTTCATCCGGGATCAGCA